>NZ_CP026286.1 GCF_000981785.2 Microcystis aeruginosa NIES-2549
GGTGACAAAGGTGACTCGCTATTAAGTAAGTTGTCACCTTTTAAGTTTTCCGTACTGGACGGGTGATTCTCACTCAGTGGGTTAGTAGTTTTTACAGCAAAGTGATTTTTTGAGTCACCTTTGTCACCTTTTAAATTAAAATCCTTATCTGGTAAGGGTTCTAGTGGGGTGACTATGCTGTCACCTTTAGTCACCTTTGAGTCACCTTTGTCACCTTTTAAGGTTTTGAACTCGATCGAGCGAGAGGTTTTCCTGACTTCCCCGTAACCTTGATCAGCCAATTCCTTGAATATTTCAGCTATTCGGGTAGTAGGGAAGTCTTGACGGGTTTTGGTGTTAAAAGCCTTTTTCCGTGCGTTATTAGGGCTAATCCAATCGGTAGCTACCGATAGCAGCCTTGCATAGGTGCTAGGTAAGTCATCCGATAACTTCCCATACATCCCCCTCACTTGATTAATAAAAAAGCTTACTAACTCAATAGCCGCGTTAACGATTTCCTTACCAATCTCTATCGATGGTGTAATACCGTGAAATAGGGAGTTAATGAGATGAAGGTTTAAAGCCAAGCGTCCGATCAGCCCTCTCGCTTTAATTAGCACATTTCTCATTGCCGGGCGCTGTTCACCATCGGCTAATGATTTAAGTCTGTTAGCAGCCTTAAGGAATCCGTGCCGGTCTCGATAAATCATAAGTAGCCACTGGCAAGCGATCGAAATGTCGATATAAATCTGTCAGCATCGGTGTTAAATCCGGGTAAGCCGCGTCAATATCAAGATCAAGGGTTGAGGGGGGAAGCTGACAAAAAATGAATCGCGCCCATTGGCCGCTGCTATCTTCCTTATCGCCTAACAGTTTCTCTAGCACCCCGGGTTGAATCGTGCCATAAATGCTTAAAAGAATTTTCCGACATACTAACGTTTTGTCGGGGTCGGCCCGGAGTGTAATCGGTGGGGTCCCATCAAAATATTCTAGAATGTCCTCGCTGTCAGACCCACGGCCTCCCCGGTACTGGTTAGCACTCTTGAATAAACCGGCGATTTCATCTCGGAAAAGTAACATCCCCTTATCTTGGCTATTAGCTGCATAACGCGCTATCCCCTCACCAGTTCCCCCGCTAAAATACCTGATCCGCCGGGTAGGTTTGGTCGGTGGTCCATCGGGGAATGAATCGCTTAAATCATCTTTGTTCTTTGATTTTTTGAGCATCTCATAGTTGGCTAGAGAGGACTTATGCTCACTTAGCTTCGCTTCATAGTCCTGATCATCCAATTCGATTAGTGACTTAAGAGGATCGGCAATCATGGCACGGCCGATAATGCTTTTTCCTTCCCCCGATAACGCGACTATGGCTGCGTACAAGTTGGGGGGAACCTTCCAGTTGGTTTGAGGGTATAGGCTTAAGGCAGTGTCCGGGTGAAGGGTTGATGATAAGCCACTGAGTAACGCGGTTAAATAAGCCTCACCCCTCAATCCTGTTAGTCTGGCATGGTGATTAATAGCGTTAGCTAATTTTTCAGGGAGTACCTTAGTAAGATCAAGCCGTTGGCTGTCAGCTTTTAGGATATTTTCGAGGTCGCTGTAAAGGTCATCCTTGTCAAGGTTTTGGTCATTTTCTTGTAACCTCTCTTTATATATAGAGGTTACTTGCTGTTGTGTTAGATTGAATTCCCTTGCAATCGAAGCGAGTTTTATTTCACGATTGGAACCGGTGAGGTTCTCAGTTATCAGACTATCGATAACTTCCCCTAGTTTGTCGGTTTCGAGTGGTTTAGGGTTGAATTTGGGATGACTGACTACATTGTTAGGTTTATCCGTTTTTTGCGGTTTAAGAGGCTTTTTCTCACCGATTCCCTTGATAATGTCTTCTTTGTTGGCCCCTTCATCTATCCAATCTTTCAGATCAGCCCCCCTTGATTCTGGCAAGTGGTTCCATAAGGGGGAATCTGGGAAACAGTAAAGCCATTGGGCATTGGGGAAGTCCTTAGCTATAGCCTCGCAGTGTTTCAAGCCGGGAACATCTCGATCCGGACATAAAATCACGCTGGCCCCTTCTAAGTCTTTACTATCTGTCTCTCGCCATTTTCCCGAACCGGCTAGGTTACAGGTTGCCGGCAGTCCCAATGACCATAGAAGATCGGCCTTACCCTCACCCTCAACGATAAAAATACTTTCCCCGTTGGCGATCGCTTGCTTGACTCCCTTGTATCGATAAATAGGTATATTTTCCCGCTTAATTTCGCCTAACCCCTTAACCCATTGTTTACCGTCCCAATGCTGCTGATAAAAGTCTTTTTTGCCGTTACCGTCATCTTTTCTTACTACTCTGATTAAGGGATTACCATCGCGATCAGGATAGTAATAATGGGTAGTTTTAGCCGGGCGTGGGGGTTTAGCCCATGTTTCCTTTTCCTTAATAGGCGCGTAATAGGAGTGACCTTCACTATCGGCCCCATCGGTTTTATACCATCCCGGTGCGGGTTCATGGTTACGCTTGCATACTGATAAATCGCCGATCGAGTAACACCAGTCAGGTTTCCCACAGTGGGGGCATGGGTTATCTTTGGTGACAGTGACTAGACTTTTCCCGTTGGTTTCGCTATACTTGCTGTACATTGTAGTAATGTCCTTAATTTTCAAAAAGTACGAAACCACAGCGATCGTTAGTCGCTGTGGTTTTTTGGTTGTTTTGAGAGGCATTGCCGGGGATACCGACGGTATCCCCCCGATACAGATTTAAAGCGGCGATCGCATCCTGATCAAGATGCCCGGCACCTTCTAAAATTTCTAAGGCTTTTGTTAATTCCCCTTGGGCGATCGAGCGCCTCAACCCGTCCGGTCTTTTCTTTTTATGAGTGAGTTTTGCGAAGATTCCACAGTCCCGGCACTGATAGAGAGACCTAATCGGGCCAGACTCGATTAATTCCCCTAAATTTTCGCACCTAGGGCATTTTACCGATGATTCTAGATTGTGATATGATTTATCACAATGACCATCGATTGATAAATCTTTTTTGTCGGTTGAGCAAACTTGATGAAGTTTGCTAAAGTTTGATAGATTGTACATAAGTTTATGAATTTGTTTTCCCAGGAACGCTAGTAACGTTATCTGGGGATTTTTATATTTTATACTAACCGTATGGGAAAAGTTTATAAGTGCAAAATCCCTGCTATGGTAGTTTGATCATAAAGGGATTCCTATCAAGTCAAAACCGCAATTGTTTCGGTTTTGACTGATACTTGATAACTGATAACCGTTAACTGGAATTAACCGCTAAGTTAGTCGCTAAACTCGTTATCGAATAACTCCCTTAGCACTTCATTTGCTCGGTTTTGAAACCTTTTAGCCTTTTCCTCGTTGCCAAACTTTGCTACGGGTAGGGCTAAAAAGCCCAAAAACCCCTGTTTAAACTGCCATTCAACGTCATACAATCGATCGCCATTTTTGTTTTGGGTAAAGTACCGTGTATCAGTCAGAATTGCCGCAATTTCGTGTTTTTCCATCTTTTTACTCCTGTTTAGGAGGGGAATTAATCCCCTCAATAGTGTTAGATGTTGAATCGCTTCTGAGTAGCGATAAACAAGCTTGTAGCGACTTGCCGGCGATCATCCGGGGTAATATTCTCTACCCGTTGGTCAACGGTTTTTAAGCAGAAATTGAACAGATCAGCCATATCCCCAACATATTGCGCGATTTCTCGCTTCTGATTAGGCGATAAGGTTGATTGGTCATTTTGGGAAGGTTTCTCGCTGGTTTCCTCGATTTTATGGTTAAAATTGTGAACGGGTTTTACCGGAACCGGTTCCACTGGTAGGGGTTGACCTAAACTGACTAAATTAGGGTCTTCTACTAGCGAATATTTACCCTTATTGTCAAGGGTTAAGGTCAAGCGAGCGTTCTTAATCACATACTTTTGAGAGTAATCATCGTCACCACCGCGCCACACGGTCACTTTTTCCCCGTTATCACGTCTTACCGCGTCAATTACGGTTCTCTCGCCGTATTTAGTGTTAACGCGCCGGGCGCGGTCTGTGGCCATTGCTTCGATTAGTTGCATAATAGAGATATCCTTTTTGGATGTTAGGCGATCGCTTTTTGATTGGAAGTCTGGGAGCGGTCGCTTTTGGTTTATATGTATATATTATCCGATACTCTATCAGATTGCAATACCTATGCGATTAAACTATCTGATAAGTAAACGATAATAATATCAGATATTCTAATAGGATATTTATCGGAGTTAGTGATAGTATGAATGTAAACCCGATAATATATCTGATATAGTTATTTATGCCTAAAATTAACGATAACGTTGTCCGGGTTGACTTCCGGTGTCCGATCGCAATTTACCAAGCGATCGAGAAATTAGCAGAGGAAAATGGGCAGCCGATCCACCACATAAGTGGAAAAGTACAGATAAGCAGTACCATCATTGACTTATTAAAAACAGGGTTAGCAATTCACGCCCCGGACTCCCTACCCCAATCGAATGGGGGGAATTTAGCCGATAAGCTATCAGAAAAAATCGATGACGCGATCGAGGCTAAAATGAACGCGGCGATCGCTTCCCTTCGCGCTGAATTACTAACACCTAACACCTAACCCTTAATCTCCTACCCGTGAAGTGAACCCCACGGGTTTTTAAGCGTCGGTCACTTGGTAATTCTGAAACTTTACCAATGAAGCGCGATCGCAACGGACAAGCCAAAATCCTTACTGACAGCGAAGTATCAGCTATATTTAGCCTTTTAAGTGCTAGAGATAGGGCTATTTTCGCTATCTGTCTTTATGGCGCGTGTAGAATCTCTGAGGCCTTGTCGATTAGAGCGGGGGATATAGCCAATGGCGTAATCATTCTCAGGAAAAATTCGACTAAAGGAAAAAAGGGAACGCGATCGCTACCTATTTCTCCCAATCTCGAAAAAATTCTCAATGATTACATCGACTCGATCGCTTTCCCCGGTGACTTCCTTTTTCCCGGTAGGGACGGCACTAAACCCTTAACCACTGCCTACGCTGATCTGGTATTAAGGGAATCTTGCCAAAAATTGGGACTTAAGGGTATATCGACTCACTCATTCCGTAGGACCGCGTTAACCCGTATGCACTTAGCAGGGGTCCCACTGCGAACTATTCAGCGAATTAGTGGGCATTCATCCCTAGCGGCCCTATCGGTTTATCTGGAAGTGAGTAACCAAAACCTTATCGATGCTGTGGGATTGATTTAATGCGATCAAGTGCCAATTCTCAAAGTGTCACAGTTAGATGGTTACATCTAAACTAATTAGATGATAATAATATCATCCAAGATTAGATGAGATGCAATGAGTAAAGTAATTTCATTTTCAATCAGCGATCGCTATCTCGATAAGCTTCGCTCCCTGTACCCAGCGCTGACTGACAATCTGGCAGTCAAGCAATTTGTCACGGACGGGTTAGATTCACGCTTAGGCAATAGCTTAGATGGTAGCTTAGATGACGGGTTAGATGATAGGGTTAAAACCCTTATAGAATCATGGGTAGATGGTTTATTAGAAGTGAGGTTAGATGCTTCTGTGGGAAAGTTGATCACTTCCTTGAGTGAGAGAATGGCAAGGCTAGAGGCAAGATTAGATGATAATTTAGATGGTAGTTTAGATGATATGGAAAGACTGCTAAGGTTACAGCGAGAGGCTTCGATCGCTTCCCCCCTTCCCCCTTCCCCTTCCCCTTCCCTTCCCCCCGATGAACCGGTTCAACCGGCTATCAGTGAACCGGATCAACCGGCGATCGAGGACTCGGAAAAAAAGATTGTGGACTCGCTAGATACTTTAATCGGTTCCCCAATCGGAATAGATGAGTCTGGTAGTGAACCGGACACGGACGCGATCGAATCCTTGACCAGTGAATCTGACTCATCTATTGAGGGTGAGGACGCGATCGAAACCGTCACCCCGGAAGTTTCACCGTCACCACCGGACCAACCGGCGATCGGAACCGTTCCGGGTGACTCAATTGACACGGAACCGGATAAGGGCATGAATCCCAATCAAGCCCATGAGTACCTAATATCTAAGGGGATAAAAGATATTAGCTATTACTATCTGAATAAATGGGCTAAAGATAAAGAAGGGCTGATACCATGGCGGGGCAAAAATGCGCGAAAACACCTAACACTGAAAGACGGCCTTTACTTCCCCACAACCGATTAACCCTAGCCTGACATGACTGAGTACACCTATAAGGATTACAAGCCCTATTTTGTGAAACGTCCCAAAAAACCCGGCTATTTCACCCTTAGAGAAATCAGAGCCATGGCAGTTCCGGGGTGGCCGCAATCGATCGAAGGCCTGAGAAAAAAAGCACTTAGGGAGGGTTGGCCCCGGTTGGGGCGCCGTCCGTCTAAAGGGGGAGCCTTTGAGTACCGTGCCGGGTTGCCCGATTAACTGAAACCCTTACCCTGATTGGGTTAGGAGAATAAAGTAGGTTCTTTTTTGGACCTTTCGATCGCCCCTCTCAATGGCGCGTCATCTCGCTAGGGACAAAAAAAATTACACCTTGTTGTTGTTATATAACAACTATGAAACACTTCCCACGGGAAAAATGCCCAAAAATACGCAAAAATTGCGGTTTTGGGTTTTGGGGGGATTAGGTTTTAGCTAGGCGATCGCTATTAGGCTTTTTTCTTTTTCTCGCGCTTGGGGCCGGGAGTGTCCGGCGTGACTTCATCTAAGGCAACCGTAAAGGGGGGATTTTCCTGATACCAATCTTGGATGGTGATTAAATCACCATCGACACTAATCACCCCATGGGCGCGGCCATTTTTGTTGTAAATACACTCACCCCCCGGTTTAAGGCTGTCAGTGTCACTTACCGGGCGATCGGAGTCGGTTTCATCATGGGGTGACTCAAGGGTGACTGGGGTGACTAAGGGTGACTGAGTATTTTCAGGGTAGTCACCTTTTGTAAAGCCTTGCTGTGATTGAGTTTCACTATCTAAAGGTGACTGG